>NZ_NRGV01000031.1:0-34993 GCF_002332385.1 Glutamicibacter sp. BW80
CTATTGGCGCGATCTCTAAGTTTTTTGGGTGGGGCACGTTTCGCGCGTTAACAGCCTGATCTGGTGGCGCTCACGTCGCCGCCAGCGGTTTCAACAGTGACCCGCTCGACTTCATCAGAATTGCAACCATAAAATGACATGAACGACCGGGCATAATCCTCCATGTCGCTTTCTGTCCAGCCATCATCGGACACGATAATTGTCAGTTCACCCTCAGTCTCGGACTCCCAATAATCCGTTGCACGCTGAGGCGTTCCTTCCGACCAGCCCTTGAAACTGTTGGCGCCGTTGTTCTCTAGGTATCCCGCGATCTGGATATCTTCCCACGGTCGAATAGTTACACCGTCTGAACTTGTGGGATACACCGTCTCGCTCGGTGTCGCACTCGACGTAGGTGTCGGCTTTGGTGTCGTTCTTGCCTGAACTATTGGTGTGCCGGCGTTGGCTTCGGCGGTCAGTTTCGCGTCATTCTTCAAAAACGACGGGCTCGTAGCAGCGAACACGAGCACGGCAACCAAAGCGACGAGCGCAGTTAGAACACTGACATTGCCGACAATACGCTTAATTGCACGGGACAAGGTTTCCTCCAAAAGGTTTCGATACGAGTGTAACGAGGTCAGGCGACAGATAGCGAGAGAGTTACTTTGCCCATTCCATGCGAGCACCGGGGATTCGGCCATAGTTCGCGCTGCGCGCTAGCGAAGCCTAGCGACCGTCCTGATCTTGGCAGCTACGGCCTCTGTGTGTGCAATTAAGTGCACATGCTGCCGGGTGAATACTGAAATCCCACAGACTCATAGCCCAAATAGCCCGATTCCTAGGCCCCATGGAACCGCTAAAACGCCCTAAGTGTCGCTTTCGTCTGTCTCGTTAAGTGCAGGTCGGCGGTTCAAATCCGCCACGGTCCGTGTGAAGAAAAACCCCGGACACCGGTGTTACCGTGTGCTTCCGGGGTTTTTCGCTGTCTTGGGACGCCGAGCCTCGCTCATCACGGCTTCTTCTGCACCAAAAACATCAACATGGCGATGGTTTTATGAATGACGACGAGCCCAAATATGAAGGCCAATGCGAAGCAGCCAGTCGAGGCGATCCCGAATGGTGAAAGCGCCATGGGATTAGGATCCCCGTCTCGAAATGCCACCTGAGCCCCGAAGAACTGCAGGAAGAATCCTAAGAAACTCAGCGCGATGCTCAACCAAAAATAGATCAGGGTGTCATATCCCGGTTTTTTCATAGGCAATAAGTCATCCTTAATTTTTCTATTCTGATCGCTGCAATGATAATCAATCATGCATCTTTTACCCTAAACTACTTCGGATAATCGCTGGCGATGAACCTGCCTACACAAGTAAACGTTAAGCAAAGCGCCAAGGCCGGCCTCTCTAGATTCAACTTCGCCTCTTCTCACCTCGGCTGAACGGTCACACATCGACACCGTTTATTCACGAAGGTAGGGTCCATTTCAAAGAGCGGGGAACTCAGGTTTCCCCCGGTTGGGAATATTCGATGAACGACTGGATGATTGTTTTCGGCAACGATGCGCCCCCGGCAGCGGGATATGACTGGACGCGGATTCAAGCCGCTACACGGTCAATGTTGGCGGTGCAGGCACACTTGCAGCGTGCCTCCCAAGGAAACGCCGAACTAGCCGAATCCGAATTGGCAGACGCCCAGCAGAGCATCGCAGAGTTCGAAAATTCGATCCTTGAGGCATTAGACAATGGGGTTGCGGTAAGCCCGATCGCTGATTATACGAATCTAAGCCAGGCGGCGGTCACCAGGCTCCGCGATACGGGCACGCTCACGGGAGCCTAATTCGCAGCCCCGCGATCTTGCAGGAAAAGCGCTATGCGCGGACATCCGACGTGAACACGTGCTTAGTCAACCAAATACGAGATAAGCCTGCGCACAGTTCGATGCGCATAGCTTCAGCTGTCGGCTGCGAGGAGTTCTGATGCCATCGTTCGTCAGACGCCTCAAAAAAAATAGCGCCGAGCGAACGAGCACGATTGGGACTTCAGCCATGGGCGACGGACATCCCGCGCTTTACCGGCTTGCCCGGGCGCCATAAGCCATCCTGGGCCGATCATGTTTACCGGGGAACCGCACCGTCTGGAAGTTGCGGCTTCGGCACCCGATGAAGTGAGAATCTGCCTTGCGCCGAACGCCTGACGGCGTTTCGCCTCAGCGGGGGTATTCGGCGCCGATCTCAGTCTAGTGAGGATCTCGACAACCGCTCTTGGTTTCAAGCAGGCAAGGACCCTGGTTCTTGCCGAAACCAGGGTCCAAAATTGAATGCTCTGCAGATTCGGATTTATTCGAAGTCTGAGATGGCCGGATCTGCCGCGATGCGCCCCTCGGGACCACGATCCAACCCATTGATCGCAGCAAGGTCCTCGTCATCAAGCTTCAACTCGATTGCCTCGAGGTTCTCGATGATTCGCGAATCGGTGACTGACTTTGGAATCACCACGTTGCCCAAAGCCAAATGCCAAGCAATGACTACCTGCGCGGCACTGGCCTCATGCTTTTGGGAGATCCCTAAAATGACCGGGTCGGTCAAGAGCTCACCGCCGTGGCCAAGTGGAGACCATGATTCGTGGGCGATGCCATGCTTAGCTTCGTAAGCGCGCAACTCGGCCTGTGGGAAGTACGGGTGAGTTTCAACTTGGTTGATCACCGGACGCACACCGGTGTGCTCATAGAGCTCTTCCATGGCCTCAATGGTGAAGTTGCAGACGCCGATAGAGGTCGCCTTTTCATCTTTCTGTAGCTGAATCAGGGCCTTCCACGTGTCCACATAGGTGCCGCGCTGAGGCTGCAGCCAGTGAATCAGGTAAAGATCCACGTGGTTCATTCCCAAACGTTCGAGGGAAGCTTCGGCCGCCGCCAATGTCTTGTCGTAGCCCTGGTCGGAATTCCAGACTTTAGTGGTCACGAAGATTTCGCCACGCGGAATGCCGCTGTTGGCGATTGCGCGCCCCACGCCTTCTTCGTTGCCGTAGATACGGGCTGTATCGATATGGCGGTATCCGGCTTTCAGCGCCTTGCCAACTGCGATCTCAGCATCGGCATCGGATACCTTCCAGACGCCGTAACCGATCTGGTCGATGCAGTTGCCATCGTGGAAATTAGATTGTGGAATAGTTTGGATCATGCAACTAATTTAGTGCATCGGAGCGGACTTTGAGGTGAAAGGCACCATATTTTAACGGTTCAGCTCAAGTCAGCCAGCATTTTGGCTGCGTGCGAAATGTCGTCTTTGACGATCTGTGCACGGTGTTCAATCGGTTGCATATTGTTTTCCGCTCCACCTTTGGCCTGCATTCGCATCATCGCGATTGCCTGAGCCGTCGCGGCTAAGTCGTTGGCTGACTTGGTCAGCGCTCGGTGCACCTTGGAGGTGGATTGCGGAATGTGCTCGTCATCGCTTGGCGTCACCCGCTGGGCATCGATGCACAGCTGACGCACCTGCGGGAGCAGATCTGCCAGCTCATTAGCTCGCGTAACTACCTCGTTATACAGGTCGTTGTCTTCGATTCCTTCTAAGACCTGAAAAACGCGGTCCAAAGAGCGCACGAACCTGTCATGGGCGCGGCGCCATACGCCTTGCCCAAGGTCACGGTTTGTTGCGCGTTGTTCGCGCAGACGCGAGAAAAAACCCATCACACTCTTTTTTGCTAGGTCGCTACGAAATGACTAGTACCAGACTACCGGTCGCTGCTCAAAACTCCCCAGCTTCGTGGCTTCGCTTGACGTGAAAAGGAGCCTTGGAACTCGAAATCCAGTTCCAAGGCTCCTTCGTGTCACCCTCCAATTAGCAGCAGCGACCTTGCGGGTTGCGCTCTTGCCAGTTGGTGTATTCGCGCCAAAACTCGCGTTCCGTCATCGGTTCGGCTTCGGGATGGGTATCAGCCAAGTGCTCCAGGTAGTGCCGGTACTTATCTGCACCGAGCACGCCTTCCATGAAACGTCTAGCTTGGCCGAGCTTTTCGCGAAGTTTTTCCATTTTAATGTCCGCCACGGCTCACGCGTTGGCTTACTGGAACGTTCTTCCACTGAGTTTCGAGCGCCTTTTCTGCGGGCGAGGAGATCAGGCCTTGTGCAGCGAAGATCTTCGATTCCGTGTATGGGTCCTCGGTGTCTTTTCCGCCGCCATGGGACTTCGCCTTGACGGTTTCGGCTACCGCCGCGGCGATCACGATGACCGATAGCACCAGGAAGATCACCGAAAGCCAGCCCTGCACACCGGTATTGCGCACGACGGCTTCCATGGCTTCAACGCCGTTTGCAGAACCGAAGGAAGTCTCACCGTTGGCCAAGGCTTCCTTGAACGCGTTGTGGTTTGCGAAGTAGCCAACCTTGGTGTTCGTGGAGAAAATCTTCTGCCACGAGGCGACGAAGGTGACCACGACGGCGAACGCCAGCGGGAGCACAATGACCCACAGGTGCTTGAAGTTACCGCGCTTGGCGACAATCGTCATGACCACCGCCAAAGCTATAGCAGCAAGCAACTGGTTGGAGATACCGAACAGCGGGAAGAACGTATTGATGCCGCCAAGGGGGTCGGTGACTCCGAGAATGAGAATGTAACCCCATCCGGCCACCATAAGTAACGTACATATCCAGGCTCCGGGGCGCCACGAGGTGTCCTTAAACTTTGGAACGAAGTTACCGATAGCGTCCTGCAGCATGAAGCGAGCCACGCGTGTCCCGGCATCTACCGCGGTCAGAATGAACAGTGCTTCGAACATGATCGCGAAGTGGTACCAGAAGCCCATCATGGCGACGCCACCGAACCACTGATTCATGATCACCGCAATGCCGACCGCTAGCGTTGGAGCGCCACCGGTTCGCGAAACCACCGATGGTTCGCCCACGTTGGCCGCCAGCTCGGTCAGCTGGCTTGGAACTAGGTCCACGCCGGCTAGTCCCAAGGAGTTCACAAAGGCCACCGCGGTCTCCACGGTGCCACCGGTCGCGGCTGCGGAGGAGTTCATCGCGAAGTAGATGCCGCGATCAATGGAGATCGCCGCAACCAATGCCATGATGGCCACCATGGACTCCATGAGCATGCCGCCGTAACCCAGGAAGCGGGTCTGGCGTTCCTTCTCGACCAGCTTCGGGGTGGTTCCCGAGGCGATGAGCGCATGGAAGCCGGAGAGCGCACCACAAGCGATGGTGACAAATAAGAATGGGAACAGTGAACCGGAGACGACCGGACCGTCTGAACGTGAGGCGTACTCGGAGAAGGCCGGGGTACTGATCTCCGGCCGGACGACGACGATGGCCACGGCCAGCAGTCCAATCACACCGATCTTCATGAAGGTCGACAGGTAGTCGCGCGGCGCAAGCAACAGCCAGACCGGAAGTACCGCAGCGATGACACCGTAAACAATGATCGCCCATGCAATGGTGGTGCGTTCCATGTGGAAGAACTCAGCACCCCACGCCGATTCGGCGATCCAACGGCCAGAGATGATAGCGAACATCAATAGCGCGAAGCCGATGACCGAAATTTCCAGTACCTTGCCTGGGCGGATAAAGCGCAGATAGATCCCCATGAACAGCGCGATCGGGATCGTCAGACCCACCGAATAGATGCCCCAGGCGGATTCCCCCAGCGCGTTGACAACCACCAGCGCCAAGATGGCAACGATGATGATCATGATGGCAAGAGTCGCAATCAACGCCGCGGTGCCACCAATCAGGCCCAGCTCTTCACGGGCCATCTGGCCCAGCGAACGCCCACCACGGCGCATCGAGAAGAACAAGACCAAGTAGTCTTGCACCGCCCCGGCCAGAACTACACCGAGGATGATCCAGATGGTTCCCGGTAGGTAGCCCATCTGCGCTGCGAGGATCGGCCCAACTAGCGGCCCGGCTCCAGCGATTGCCGCGAAGTGGTGCCCAAAAAGCACACGTCGATCGGTTGGCACAAAGTCTCGGCCGTTATTCATATACTCGCCGGGAGTGGCCCGGAAATCATCCGGCTTGGCGATCTTGCGCTCAATGAACTTCGCATAGAACCGGTAAGCGATCAGGTACGTCGCCACCGCGGCGAAAACGAACCAGATCGCGTTGATGGTTTCACCGCGGGAGAATGCGAGCATGGACCAAGCCACGCCGCCGATCAATGCAATGACAACCCAGACTGCGATGCGCAACGGAGTCCACCGCTTATCTTCGCGTTCGACAATCTCTGGGTCCACGCCCGCCGGCGGCAGGGCTTCTTGGGTACTCACTGGGAGTAGCCTCCTCGGAATCTTTCAAGTGATGTGGATAACTAGTTCCTGTGGAACGAGTCACGTGGTAATACCACGGGTCACTTTACGCGAAGGAGGTATGGATAAATCAAGCCCGCACGACAATTTTTCCCAGATGCGTCCCCGAATCAAAATGTTCATGCGCCGAGACGAGGGCTTCGAAAGAATAAATCTTGGTGACGTTCAGACTGAGTTTCCCCTCTGCCAGCAACGGTTCAATACGTTTTGAAGTTTCCTCGACGATTACGGTCTTTTCGTTCGCCGGACGAGCACGCAACGTGGTGCCGATAACCCTGGCACGCTTAGACATCAGCATGCGCAAATCCAGTTCCGCCTTGGCGCCGCCTTGCAAACCAATGACGACCATGCGGCCGCCCACGGCGAGCGCCTTCACGTTCATCGCCAGATACTTCGCACCAACCACGTCCAAGATCAGGTCAACACCTTTGGCCGCGGTCAATTCGCGAACCCGTTCCAGCACATCTTCTTCGCGATAGTTGATCCCCTCATCAGCGCCCAGCGATTTGCAGTAGGCGATCTTGTCTTCAGACGAAGCGGTGACAATCACTGTCGCGCCGGCGGCCTTCGCCAGCTGGATTGCCATAGATCCGATTCCACCGGAGCCGCCATGGACCAGAATCGTTTCTCCATCCTTGAGCGCTCCCTCAAGGAAGATATTTGAGACGACGGTAGCGGCCACCTCGGGGAGCCCCGCAGCTTCGACTAGATCCATCTGGGCAGGGACTGCCAGCACATGTGAGGATTCAACATTGACGTACTGGGCGTAGCCTCCTCCTGCAAGCAAAGCTGCCACGCGGTCTCCAACGTTCCATTCGGTGACCTGCTTGCCGACCTTGGCGATGGTTCCGGAAACTTCCAGCCCTGGGATGTCGCTGGCACCGGCAGGTGGCGGGTAAACACCCTTGCGCTGCTGGACATCTGCCCGGTTCAGGCCGAAGGCAGTAACCTCAATCAGTACTTCATGATCTGCTGTTTCCGGGATTGGGCGAGCCTGTGCTTTAAGCACCTCTGGTCCCCCTGCGCCGGCGTAGATGTAGGCCTGCATCGTGTCACTCATGTATGTCGATTCCCTTCTTGGCTTACTCATAGCGTATAGTTTTTCGGGTTGGATGGTTGTCCGAGCGGCCTAAGGAGCTGGTCTTGAAAACCAGTGTGCGGTAACCCCGTACCAAGAGTTCAAATCTCTTACCATCCGCGTTGCGGTCTGGGGCAGTAGATCAATTGATCTACTGCCCCAGACTTTCTTATTTTGAGCTACCCGCCAATAGTTCCTCCAGATTGACTCCCGCCATGCGGGCAATCTCGATGACCACCTGCTCCGCATCGTGCAAGGTTCGCGCGGCCGGGTGCGTCGGGTCTCCGGCCTGGGCCGCAATTGCAGTGCCCCACTGTGCCGAAGAAAGCTGCAAGCCGAGCACGAAGATTCCGCGATGGGGCAGACCGTCTGCGTTGATCAGCCGGTAGGGCTCGCCCACCACGTCGAATCCGGATCCCGCCATCAGTTCGCCTTCGGCATTGCGCCAGGTATGTGCACGGGCTACCTTGTCTGCTAGCAGTTGGGTCATTAGTGGGGTGTTGTTCTGCAGTACCCGGTTGCTGGGCATCATCGCTTCGCACAAGACCTTCGCTCCATAGATCTCGGTATCTACCCACGGCGAGGAAACAGTGAATTTCCCGCCCACATCGTCGAAACCGAACTCGGGTTCTGGCCCGATGAAGCTCACCAGACCTGCGCGGGACAGTGCCAGGAGCTGTTCGATCCGTTCCAGGGGTGGCCCCGAGGACAGGCCCTCGACCAGCGGCTCAAAGTGGGCCTGCACTTCGTCAATTCGGGATTGCTCGTCCAAGATCCCCTTGGTTACCAGATCCTTAATAACCATGCGCCCGGCATTCATCGTCATGATGGCACAGGACAGCGGGTCGCGCAGCCCGGCAGAACTGTGCTGCGCATTGCCAACGAGATAGTCGCGCACAGCCTGCTGGTACTGCTCATGGGAACCGAAGCCAATTTGATCAAAAGGTCGGGCCAAAGCCGGAATGTCCAACCATTTCAGATGAGGGAACTGATCAATGTAGTCGCGCAGTTCGCTGAGCCACACCTGATTGCCTTCGTGGTGTTCGGCTTCGAGGATCCGTTCCAATCCAGCTAGTATCCGGCTGGCGTCCGCGGTCGATTCGGTCGCCTCGGTGGTGACGCATTTTGAGTAGTAGACCCACAGTATGTCGCGGTGCAGCTGGGGCCAGATATGGCGGGAAAAGCTCAAGGCGGCGTCCGGATTCGAATGACGAGCTTCGGCGACCCTTCCGATCAGCTCTTCGGCGTGCAAGAAACGCAGGGTGATTTCCGCTGGAATAAATTCTTCTACTACCGGTTTCCCCCAATATGGAGTTCCCCGACGCGAAGCGGCGATCAGCTTGGGCTCCTTCCCCGAGGCAATGTATTCAAATCGGTGTCCCGGGTCTTGGCTCACTTCTTTAAAAATTCCTCCGCGGCCGCTAGTCAATTCGGCCATGCCGTCAAAGAAATTGAGCCCCATTCCGCGCAGCAGTGCCGACTCGCCTGATTTGAAGTTCGAGTAGTCAACATCTGCCGGAACGTTTGGCGGCAGATAAGTGGCCCCAGCTTGTTCGGCTGCCCGTTGCAGCTGTTTTTGCCACGGGTTCAATTCAGCATTCTGATGCCCCAATGCCAAAACCACGCTGTTGCACTCCAATTGCCCGGTGCCAGGATCTCCTTGGGCAAAGGACCGGTAATCCAGTCGGTAGCCAGCCTCCTGCGGGCGAACCGCCAACACTTCAGCGCGGATGTAGTTCAACACGAAATTCGGATGCTCATCAAGCACGCGAGCGCACGAGTCATACACGTGCTCCAGGTAGCGACCGTATATTGCCCGTGGCGGGTAGGTGCCCGGTTGCGTGGCGCGCAGCGCGGCGGCTTGACGCTCTTCGAGCCGGAGTCCATCCCCATTGGCCTCAACAAACTGTCGGAAGCTAAGCCCCGGCTCAGCTGCGATCCTTTCGGGAGCTACCGTAGGAAATGAGGCAGGGGTGTTCATCAGGAAGTGTGGCGACTGTTTTGGATTCCAAACATGCCCAGATCCCGGGCGGTGCGGGTCGAACACCGTTACGCGTACCAAGGTAGCCAGCTTGGGCATCTTGACGGCCAGCTTAGCTAGGCGTTCGATGACGCTGGTACCGCGCGGGCCAGCGCCAACTATAGCGACGTTGTACTGTGGTTGGGGTTCTTCCCAGAAGTTGCTCACCTTCCAAGATTATTGCCTAGAAGCAACTTGTCACGCCATCAAGTGCCCCAGCCTCCCGGCAAAAGCTGCGGCCCTAATTCAAATGAGCGGCGCTGGCGCATGATCTACCTTGAATGCATAGACTGTGGCTATGCATTCAACCCCGTCTGATTCCCTGGAAACGACCGATCCTTATGCCTGGCTCGAAGCCACCCACGGTGATGCCGCGTTGGATTGGGTTCGCGCTCAAACTCAACGCACCGAAGCCGAACTTCACGATGACGACTTTTCACAAAGCGTCGAAGCTATTCGCCGGGTACTGGATTCACAGGACCGCATCCCGATGGTCACCAAGCGCGGAGACTACTACTACAACTTCTGGCGTGATGCCGAGCACCGTCTGGGCCTCTGGCGCCGTACCACGCGGGATTCATATCGCACCGAGAATCCCCAGTGGGAAATTCTGTTGGACATGGACGGCTATGCAATGCAGCAGGGCGAACCATGGCACTTCGCCGGGTCTGCGTTTTTGCGGCCGGCAGAAGGAGAGCCGCACCGTAGAGCACTCATCCGGCTAAGCCCGGACGGTGGAGATCAGGTACGTGTGCGCGAATTCGATTTGGAAACCCTGTGCTTCATCGATGATGGTTTCGACCTCGCGGTTGCAAAGACCTCGGCAAGCTGGATCGATGAAAATACGTTGCTGGTCGCTTCGGCTACCAACGAGTCCGATACGACACGTTCAACTTATGCACGCACCGCACGGAAGCTCACCCGCGGCTCAGCTCTGGAAGATGCCGAGATCATTTTTGAAGTTGCCCAAGAACATGTGGCGGCCTTCTGCTATTTCGATTCGGCCCCGGGCTTTGAACGCATCGTGACTACCGATGCCATCGACTTCTACAACTCACGCACCGGCGTCATCCTCGACGGGACCCACCATAATATTGAGGTCCCGGCCGATGTGCAGGTCAGCCTGCACCGCCAATGGGTGTTGTTCGCCCCGCAAACCGACTGGGAACATCATGCAGAACTCATTCCTGCAGGCTCCTTGGCAATCAGCAGACTCGATGATTTCCTGAACGACGGCCGCATCCAGAAGGTCATCTTCCAACCGGATGCGAAGACCTCCCTGCAAGGCATGGACTTCACCGCCAACTACCTGCTGGTCTCGGTGCTACACGATGTGGCCGCACAAATTCGGATATTTGATCTGCGCGCGAACTTTGCCGAAACATCGCTGCCGCTCGCCGACCCGATGCTCAGCGTTTCGGTGGGTGCCGTGGACGATGAGGATGCCGCGACCGCCGACGATTATTGGATGACGGTCACCGGCTTCACCACCCCTACGACCTTATTTCGCGGGTCGATCGGAGCGGAGGCAGAGGTCGTCAAGCGATCTCCGGAGCGTTTTGACGCTGCCGGGTTTAGCGTGACGCAGCACTTCGCGCTCTCCAAGGACGGGACCCGTGTGCCCTACTTCCAGGTTGCCGATGCACGGTTGAAACTCGACGGCGAAAATTCTGTGTTGATGGACGGCTATGGCGGTTTCCAGCACAGCATGACACCTGGTTATGCCCCGGCGATGGGAGCCGGATGGTTGAGCAGACGCTCCAGCAATGGGCGCCTGCCGGTATACGTCATGACCAACATTCGAGGCGGCGGCGAATACGGCCCCAACTGGCATCGTGCGGCGCTGCGCGAAAACCGCCATCGTGCCTATGAAGACTTTGCAGCCATAGCCGAAGATCTGGTCGCCCGCGGAGTGACGCGACGTGCCCGTCTGGCGGCGACCGGACGGTCCAACGGTGGCCTGTTGATGGGCAATATGATTGCCGGCTACCCGCAGCTGTTCGGCGCGATCTCTTGCGGTGTGCCATTGCTGGATATGCAACGGTATACCCAGCTGGCGGCGGGACACTCGTGGATTGCCGAGTACGGAGACCCCGACGTTCCGCAGGACTGGGTGTTCTTGCGCACGTTCTCCCCACTGCATCGCTTGGATGATCAGCCGCATCCGATCGATGGCTATCCGGCCTCGCTGATTTGGACGACCACCACCGACGACCGCGTTGGTCCCTCTCAAGCCCGGAAGATGGCGGCGAGAATGATCGACAAGGGCATCGCCAACGTTCGCTACCACGAACCGGAAGACGGCGGGCATGCGGGCTCCACCGACAACGAATCGACCGCCAGAATGTTGGCTACCAGCTACGAATTCCTGTGGCGACAGGTACGTTAACACTCTCGTTTTGGAACACTCGACCATGTTCGGGTAGGCTAGATTCTGCTGGAAACAGCGGATGGATACGTGCCAGAGCGGCCGAATGGGCTTCACTGCTAATGAAGTGTCGGGGTTAAACTCGACCGGGAGTTCGAATCTCCCCGTGTCCGCCAAAGAAGGCCTAGTAACAGGAGAATGTTACTGGGCCTTCTCCCGTAATCGGCGAAAATCCCCGCAAGAACACCAAGGGTCAAATTACCAGCTACCAGGTCGAATGACTGGACAATGGCACACGTCAACGCCAATGTTTCAAAAACGAAGGCCAAGCGGTCCCTATGGAAAAAGCTGCTCGAAGCCGTAGGCGAAGACACCAAAAAAGCCGAGATAACTTTACTCCTTCAAACCTCCAAGTCTCCCATTCTTGAAGAAGTAGCGCACGCCCATATCGAGCATCTAGTCAACGCCCGTGAGTACACGATCAAGCGGCGTAAAGGGCACAACCGAATCGATTTCGAAGGCCTCGGGCACGTGCCAGTCGATCAATTTACCGAAGACGATATGAGGCTTATAGGCCCGCTTACGGGCGGGGTGCTCTTCGCCTTCTGGTCGGCGCTTTGGGACACTCCTTCTCCTCCCCCTGAGTCGAAAGTTTGTTCAAATGAGAAATTGCTTCAAGCTTACACTTTTTGATCGACAGCTTGGAAACAGGATAACGTTACGGTCTCAAATCGTTGAGAAGTACGTAAAAATGACTACATACAGCAATCATTCAGATAGGGTAAATCCCGATCCACAAACACTCGCACAGGAGACAAAATGACTCAGCAAACACTCGTCAAGCAAGGCAACGGCCTCGGAGTTGCGGCCCTAGTTCTCGGCATCATTGCCGTCCTTTTTGCATTCATCCCGCTCATTGGCGTGGTCGCGTTCGCCCTCGGAGGTCTGGCGCTGATCCTCGGAATCATCGGAGCACTAAAGAAGAATCGCCCAAGAGGAACATCCATTGCAGGCGCGATCCTTGGACTCGCATCCATCATTATTGCTGGCGTGATTACTGCTGGCACTGTGGCGGCGGTTGATGCAATCGACCAGGAGATCAACAAAGAGTCCGTGATCACCTACAAGGCAACTTCGGAAAACGAGGCTGATGCAACTTTTGGGGAAACCTCGGGTACTTCGAACGAAACCTTCACTGGTGAATGGACTACGGACACTACCGTCACTGGCTGGGACGCAGCATCTTTGATCGTCCAGAACAGCGACTACATGACGGATCAGAAAGTCTCTTGCGAGATTTTGGTTGACGGCGAAAGTGTTACCAAGCAGTCGGGCACTAACATGGCCACCTGCTCGGGTTCCACTAACTAACCGTTTCGATACAGCCCCGCTATTCTTGGCTTTAAGGTCAGGGGCAGCGGGGCTTTCGTTTTGTCTACGCTGGAACGTAGTGCTCTCCCCGTTAGGGAAATAGCGTTACCTCACCAATCATGCGTGTTATGCGGTTTGGTGATTAGGTGCGCTTTGGGTGGTTTTGCCCCGGAATCATGCGTTAGAATCCATGAAAAGGCCGGTTTAGGGTATGGAGTTCGAATCTCCCCGTGTCCGCCAAAACCCCCTAGGTGACTAGGGGGTTTTACTTTTCTTCTAGGTCTTTGCAGAACTGCTGCTTCCGGATGTTCACCCGGTATTGGCGCGTTAACGCAAAGACCCCCCGAACTCGGCTCTTGGACCGAAAGTTCAGGGGCTTGCGATGATCATTTCAGGTCGCGCTCTACATCGTGCGCGGCTTCCTTGATCCGTTCTTCCGTCTCGCGCAGCTTAGCTGCGGCTTCTTCATTTAGCTGCTCGTTCTGCTGCTGATCATCGCCGATCGGAGGTATGGTCTTGTCCGCATCCTTGTCACTTGGATCCACGGTCAGGTTCCTTTCGTGAGCGATTGAACTGGCTGGTATCTCCTCACGATAGCCATCCATTGAGCACGAAGCAACGAAATCGGCGACGAATCTAGTCCTTGCGCTTCACGAAGGTGCGAAGCATGTTTTGCACGATGTCGTCAGGCAATTTCGTGTGGCGCACAATGATCTCGGACATTCGTTCAAGGTCGGTGTGCGCGATGGCGTCAAATAACGCTTCGCGTTCCGCTTCGGGCAGGTCGGCCGCGTCGAAGTGCACCGGTCCATCTGGCCCTTGGCCTTCGAAACGGAAATCTGCCACGTTCCCCTGCGAGCTCTGCCCGGCAATTGGCGAAGTAGAGATCATGCGTTCAAGGTCTTCGACGGGGAGTCCCGTGTGCCCGTGCAGGATTTCGGCGGCACCAGAAAAGTTCTCGTCCCGCAGCATCGAGAACAGCTGATCGTATTCGTTGGGTGGCAGTTCTTCGCTGGAGAACTCGTGCGCCTCTCCCTCAACTTCGAAGGCCATCTTAAAATGCGTGGCACTATGTTCTTGCTCGGAGCCAAACTGATTGCTCCACTCTTCGGGAACTACCCACAAATCCTCAGACTTATCCTCATCGGCTTCCGGGGCAACGGCCGGAGACGTCGCTACGCCCGAGTCCTCTTCGGAATCGGCGATCTGAGCTTCCAGCTTGTCCCGAAGCGCCTGAATTTCGGCTTCATCAACCGGCAGTTCCTTAACCGGCGCGGTCTGCGGATAAGCGTCGAGGCTACGCACTGCGATCACGCAGTTCTTTACCGTGTCACCGGTTACCGCACGATAATTCTGCACGGCCCCCATGACGTCGCCCTTAGCAAGGTTCCGATAGATGGCGTTGCGTGAGCTGTCATCGAGCTTCGCGTTTGCATCCTTCGCTGCTTCCCGACTGATAGCTTGCGAAATCTGAGTAGTATTTTTCTTCCGGACAGATTGAAGCCACACGTAACCGAGGGTAATAACAGCAATAGCAACAACGAGCCAGATGACGATCTCCATACATCCAGACTACTTCGTTTAACTGTGCAATTACCCTGCTATGCCCAGAGTGAAAGGCAAAACACCCGGTGCTCCGGCGATCCGCAATGCACGGCCCGCCATCGCCAAGGACCAGCGGGAGTCGGCGAGATCGTCAACCAGCATCACCGGCCCCGGTGCGGTGGACAGCAGTTGATCGATCTGTGCAGGAATTTCGAAGGCGTCTGCCACGGCTGCCAGACGGAAGGCCGAGTTACCGCCCGGTCCGCCCTGTGGCGGCGTCCCGCGGTATTCCAGCTGCCCCAGATAACGTAGCCGGCCGATCTGCGCCAGCCCCTGAGCCAACGAACTGATCAACTGTGGACGCTTGGTCGAGGGCATCGCCAGTACGGCGACCGGACGCTGTTCCCAGTTCCACTCGGCCAGCACCTTGGTGCAGGCCTCGAGCATGGCGGGGTCAATTGGCTTGTCCACCGGGTCAGCGAAGAGCTGACGCAAGCGGTTACCCCAGCCTAGGTCGGTCAGTCGTGCCAGCGAGCGGCCGGTGGCCAATTGCTCATCCACCGGGATTTTGCCCTTCAGCGAATGCCCCAGTCGCTGCAGACCCGAGGGGTAGAGCTTGCGTGGTTCTATCTGGACGCCGGCACGCACCAGGGCGGCTTGGGCGTTGTCTTTGGACGCATCCGGGATGTGGTCATCGAACCAGGTGCCAGCGCAGTTATCGCAGCGTCCGCAAGGGGCTGATTCCGGGTCGTCAAGCGCCTTGGTGAGGAACTCCATCCGGCAACCCCGGGTGTTCTCATAATCAATCATCAGGGTCTGTTCATGCACCCGGCTTTGCGCCACTCGCTTATAGCGCTCTGCGTCGTAGGCCCAAGGCATGTCGGTGCGCATCCATCCGCCGGCCACGCGTTCGACGGCACCATCTACGGCGAGGACCTTGAGCAGCAGCTCCAGCGGGGAGCGCCGCAGGTTCACTGCGCTTTCCAGAGCTGGCACGCTCATCGCCCCGTCGGTTTGGGCCAAGGCCTCCAGGACCTGGTTCGCTCGGTTCTGGTCGGGCATGGAGCTGGTAGCGAAATAGTCCCAGATTTCTGCGTCATCCGAGCCCGGCAGCAGCAAGACATCGGCATTGATGCTGCCACGACCGGCGCGACCGACCTGCTGGTAATAGGCAACAGGTGAACTTGGCGCCCCCACGTGGATGACAAAGCCCAGATCTGGTTTGTCGAAGCCCATGCCCAAGGCACTGGTGGCGATGAGCGCCTTGACTTCATTGGCTTTCAGCGCGCGTTCGAGTTTTTCGCGTTCTTCTATGTCGGTGCGTCCGGTGTAGGCGGCAACCGGATGCCCGGCATCGCGCAGCAGCCGGGCGATGTCTTCGGCGGCAGAGACGGTTAAGGTGTAGATGATTCCCGAGCCGTGGAAGTCGTCGATGTGGCTGAGCAGCCAGGCTAGCTGCATTCGGGGCGAGGGCAGGCGGAGCACCCCTAAGCGAAGCGAGTCGCGGGCGAGCGTGCCGCGCAAGGTGAAGACTTCTTGGGTTCCGCCGGAGAGCTGTTCGGCCACGTCCTGCACCACGCGGGAGTTCGCGGTTGCGGTGGTGGCAAGCACCGGCAGGCCCTGCGGGAGACGGTTGATCAGGTCACGAATGCGCCGGTAGTCGGGGCGGAAATCGTGTCCCCAGTCGGAAATGCAGTGGGCTTCGTCAATCACCAACAGCCCCAGGCGGCTCATCAGCATCGGCAGCTGCTGTTCCCGGAAAGAGGGATTGTTCAGGCGCTCGGGCGAAACCAGCAGCACATCGATCTCGTCGCGTTCCAGCTTGGACAGAATCTCGCGCCATTCGAGTACATTGGCGGAGTTGATTGCCGCGGCCCGCACTCCGGCACGCTCTGCCGCGGCCACCTGATCCCGCATCAGGGCCAGCAGCGGGGAGACGATCAGGGTGGGGCCGAAGCCCTGTTCACGCAACAACAACGAGGAAATGAAGTACACCGCAGATTTACCCCAGCCGGTGCGTTGCACCACCAGCGCCCTGCGGCGTTCTTCGACCAGCGCGCTAATCGCTTCGTACTGTCCGTCGTGAAACTGTGCCTCGGGATGCTGTACGAGGGCACGCAGTTTCTGCAGCGCGAGATTCTTCAGATCATTGTGCTGTGTGGCTTCCATATCCACAGTATTTCAGTATCGGCCCACGTTTTTGTTCTCCTCGGCGCGCATTGGGTACAACCGCGTGGAAGTGTAAGCCATTTCCCATGTACTAACTGGCCATTCGCCACCGCCTGGCACCGCCAAACCGGTAGTCTGAATGCTGTGAGTGAAGAAATTGACCTGAACCAGAGTTTCAAAGCCTATGACGTGCGAGGCGTAGTCGGTGAAAGCCTGGATGCCGAAGCCGTCGAAGCTATCGGCGCCGCTTTTGTCGACGTGTTGTCCCTGGCCGGGAAGGATGTCCTCGTTGGCGGCGACATGCGCCCGTCAAGCACGACTTTTGCCCAGGCTTTCGCCCGGGGCGCCACCTACCGCGGCGCCAATGTGGTGATGCTCGGCCTGATCTCCACCGATGAACTTTATTTTGCCTCCGGCAAGCACAGGGCCGCCGGCGTGGTGTTCACCGCCAGCCATAACCCCGCCCAGTACAACGGGATCAAGATGTCCAAGGCCGGGGCGCGGCCGATCTCTTCGGACACCGGGCTTTTCGACATTCGCGACTTGGCGCAGCAGTACCTGGATGAGGGCCTGCCGATTTCCGGTGACGGCGCCCAGGGCACCGTCAGCGAACGCGACGTGCTGGCCGACTACGCAGGCTACCTGCGCGACCTGGTGGACCTTTCCGCGATCCGCCCGCTGAAGCTGGTGGTTGATGCCGGCAATGGCATGGGCGGTTTGACCACGCCCGCGGTTCTCGGAGATCAGGTCCTTCCCGGCCTGCCGCTGGAGATCGTGCCACTGTATTTCGACCTCGATGGGACCTTCCCGAACCATCCGGCCAACCCGCTGGAACCGGAAAACCTCAAGGATCTGCAGGCGGCGGTGCTGGAGCACGGCGCGGACCTGGGGCTGGCCTTCGACGGGGATGCGGATCGTTGCTTCGTGATCGACGAGCGCGGCCTGCCGTTGTCTCCTTCGGCGATTACCGCCTTGGTGGCGGTCCGGGAGATCGCACGGGTGCAGGCCGAGGGCGAGCAGCAACCGGTGGTCATCCACAATCTGATCACTTCCAAGGCGGTGCCCGAGTTTGTGCAGAAGTTCGGTGGTGTTCCGGTGGAGACCCGTGTGGGTCATTCGTTCATCAAGGCCGAGATGGCGGTCCAGGGGGCGGTGTTTGGCGGTGAGCACTCGGCTCACTATTATTTCCGTGATTTCTACAATGCCGATACCGGCATGCTCGCTGCCATGCACGTGTTGGCGGCCTTGGGTGAGCAGCAGCTGCCGCTTTCCGAGTTGGGCCGGGAATACGAGCCTTATGTTGCCACCGGGGAAATCAATTCGGAGGTCGCGGACAAGGCTGGTGCCATCGCTCGGGTGGTAGCGCATTTTGCCGGCCAGCCGGTGGACGTCAGCACGCTGGATGGCACAACCTTCAGCGCACAGGACGGCAGCTGGTGGATCAATTTGCGTCCTTCGAATACCGAACCGTTCCTGCGTTTCAACGGTGAAGGCGCCACGGCGCAGCATATCGAACCGATTCGCGATACGGTTTTAGCAATCGTGCGCGAAGCAAACACCACCAAGTAAAGGGGTCAAAGCCATGAATCTCGAAGAACTAGACGAGTCCGTCAAGGACGCACTGAACAAGGTTTTGGGCACCGCACTGGGTGTGGCCCGCGAGCAGCTTGAGGAGCAGGGCGTCTTCCTGCCTTTCGCTATCGCCTTGGAACCCACGGAAGCCGATGGCGAGCCAGAGCTGCGCCTGATCGCGGTTCCACCAACGGACAACCCCGAAGACCCGGATGCGGACATCGACACCGAGGCCATGGCCGCGGATCTGGTTGAGGTGCTCAACCAGCAGGGAACCCACTTCGACGCGATTGCGATCGCCTCGGACGTGCTGCTCGAAGCAGATGACCGCGACGCCATCCATGTGGTGGCCGAGCACAAGGTCGGCGCGGCGCTGGCGATCGTCCAGCCATACGCCATGCCGTCCGAACCAGGCGGCGAGTGGACCTTCGAAGATCCTGCCGCGGAATCCGCCGAGTCGGTGTGGGCCAACACCCAGCAGTAGACTTGAGTTCATGAAACTCAGCGCCTTCGCCGACGTGTGCCTACGAACCGTAATGGTTCTAGGCGCACCGGGCGTAGGCCAACTGACCAGCCGTGAAGTTTCCGACCTGGTCGGGGTTCCCTATAACCACGTGGCCAAGGCCGTACTGGAATTGCGCACCCTGGGCCTCATCGACGTCACCCGTGGGCGTCATGGTGGCGCGCAGATGACCGAGCAAGGTTTAGCGTTCTCCGTGGGCGCGCTCTTGCGCCGGCTGGATTGGCGTGAAGATGTCGTGGACTGCACATCTCATGACGCAACGGACGATTGCCCCCTGGCTGGCGGTTGCCGGCTGCGCTTGGCATTGCGGGCAGCCAGAGAAGCCTTTTATGCTTCCCTAGACCCGTTGACGGTCAAAGAGATTTGCGAAAACTCGCCGGCAATTAGTCTCCTCCCCTTCCCCACTGTTCGTCATGGCGCGTAGCCAAGCCCAAGGCTTCCGCTAAGTTCCTGATCGATTTGCAATCATCTTCTACAAGGAGTAGAACTAAAAGCATAATCTTGTATTTCAGATACAAGTTATTCCCGCCTTCAAGGAGACCAGATGCTTTCAACCCAGTCCCGCCCAATCATCGAAGCCACGCTGCCGATTATTGGTCAGCGCATCTCCAGCATCACCCCAAAATTCTATGAGCGGCTCTTTGCCGCTCACCCGCAGCTGCTCGACGGAATCTTCTCCCGGTCGAACCAGAAGAACGGAACGCAGCAGCAGGCTCTCGCCGGCTCCATCGCGGTCTTCGCCGCCCACCTGTTGAATTCGCCAACGACGCTGCCCGAAACCATGCTGGCCCGCATTGCGCACAAGCACAGCTCGCTCGGTGTCGTCGAGGAGCAGTACCCCATCGTGCATGAGCACCTGTTCGCCGCCATCGCCGAGGACCTTGGCGACGCGCTGACCCAGGAAATCGCGGAGGCCTGGAGCGAGGTGTACTGGCTGATGGCCCACGCGCTGATCAAGATCGAAAAGGGCTTGTACGCTCAGCAGGCAAACGACGTCGTCTACAGCCCGTGGAGGCTCATCGAACGTACCGAAGCTGCCAACGGCTCGCTGACCTTCAGCTTCGAGCCGGGCGATGACACCGCGGCTACCCTAGCCAAGCCCGGACAATTCATTTCGGTGCGCATGCCGATGGCCGATGGCCTGCGCCAGGTTCGCCAGTACACGCTCAGCGCGGATATCGAGAACACCGCACGGCGCACGTTCACCGTGAAACTTGATGTGGCTGGCGAGTTCAGCCCGGTCCTGCATGGCGCGCTGCAGGTCGGGGACGAAGTCGAACTTTCAAATCCCTATGGAGACCTCATCATCGACGTTTCTGGCGCACCGCTGGTCATCGCCACCGCTGGCATCGGCTGCACTCCTAGCGCCGCGGCCCTGAGCACCCTGGCGGCGCACGGCTCGACCCGTGAAATCACCGTGCTGCATGCGGACCGGGACTACGCCTCCTGGCCGTTGCGCGAGCAGATGCTCGATTCGCTGTCCCAGCTGCCACAGGCGAAGCTGCGCACCTGGTTCGAACGCGGAGAACTTCCGGAACGCATCGAGGCCACCGCGGGCTTCATGGACCTGAGCGATCAAGTTGCCGCCGGCAGCCACCTCTACCTGTGCGGGCCGCTGCCGTTCATGCACGCGGTCCGCGGCCAGGCGCTGGCCGCCGGGGTCCCAGCCCAGCACATCCACTACGAGGTCTTCGGACCGGATGTTTGGCTAGCAGCCTGAATATAGACCGGCTAAGCGCGGTGCAGCTACATCAATGGGGGCAGCTGCACCGCGCTTAGCTGTCAGCCGAAGCCATTCACTTCTTCTCGGGCTTTTTAGCTTTCGGTTTCTCGTCCGGGACCGCGGACTGCGGCGCTGAGGCTCGCTCCGGCTTTTCTGCGGGCGCTTCAACAGTTGCCGCGCGCTCGGGCTTTGCCTGCTTGGAAGCCTTGGGCTGTTTCGATGGCTTGGCGGTTAGCGGATCTACGAGGATCGGGTGGATCGTCGAGTCGGTAATCCAACGCCGCACCACGGAGTTGAACAGCAAGGGGTTCTCAATATTCCATTGGTGGTGCATTCCCGGGACCACCCGGGTCACCGCCTGCCCAAGCTCCTCGCGGAGCGCCGCGAAAGACTTCTGCACGAGTTTGGGTTCTTTGCCCCCAGCCAGCGCGAGCACCGGGCCGGTGTAGGCAGAGAGCCTTTCCGGCACTCCTCCGGGATCCAGATCGTCCATGATGGCGCGCAGATTCTCCGGCTTCAGCATCACCCCGTGTTCGGTGAACAGCTCCCTTTCGTCATCCACCATGCCGTAGGCGCCGGCTTGGAACCGCCAGTACCATTCGCTGCCGATGAGCTTGAGCTGCATCCGGTTCACCGCACGTGCCGCGGCCGGAACTCCGGTGACCGGAGTGCCGGTCAGCAACAGCGAATCGATCAGTTCCGGATGCCGGGCCGCCACATGCAAGGCAATGACACCGCCGAGCGACATCCCGACTAGATGCACTCCGCCTTCGGATACTTCGTCGGCGATCAGCGCCGCCACATCGTCTGCGGCGGAATCCAGTCCCTGCCAGGTTTCTTCGCTGCGCGCGCCGAAGGCCGGCAGGTGCAAGGTCAAGACGTTATAGTCGCCAAAGGCCAGGACCTGCGGATCCCAGCTCCAGTTGCCGACGTTTCCGCCATGCAGGAACACCAGCGTCTGTTCGTGCTTATGCGGCCCCGCCTGCCGGCGAGCCGGATGCAGCTCGGGGTAATCGGTAGCCTCGCGGGTGAATTTCTTCGCCGTGGGCCCCTGATCTTTGCCTAGCGTCATGGCAGATGCTCCAATACTGCGTCGAGCCACTCCAGCTCGGCGGCCTGCTGTCGGATTGCATGGTCCAAGGTGGCGGCCATCAGGAAGCTACGACGGTCCGCGGCAGCTCGCATATCGATGCCCTCGCGCTGCGAGAGGTAGTCATCCAGGATCGCCTGCGTCTTGGCCCGGCGTTCCACCAGCAGCTGGTCGATGTCCTCGCGCGGCAGCTCGGCAGCGAAAAAGACCTGGCCCATGAACGGATCTCGTTCGGCACCGTGGGCCGCGCCGTTGGAAAGCCACCCGACCAGGGCCTCGCGCCCCGCATCGGTGATGTGGTGCTCCTGGCGGTCGGGATAATTCGACTGGGCCACGGTGGTCACCGTGGCCCAGCCTTGATCCACCAGCTGCGCCAACGTGCGGTAGATCTGTGCCTTGTCGGCGTTCCAGAAGTGATTAATAGAGGAGTCAAAGTGCTTCTTGAGCTCGTAACCAGTCATCGGCGCCAAACAAAGCAACCCTAGAATCAATCGTGCCAAAACCATGGATTCATCTTTTCATATTTAGTTGATTTTGCACCCACTTACCCGTCGGTAGCTGGAAACTGAACCCGGATTGTGACAATTCCACGCCGTATTCTTGGCCAACTGACCTGCCTGCACTTCAATCAGAGAGGCCCCGACTCGAAAAAGGTTGTCCCCCTATGAACTCCCAAGCTCAAAGCAAACCGGCCGCCCCGCCACATTCGGGTGGCCGCGCGGCGCTTTTCGTGGTGCTGGGTTCGATCGGAGTGCAGAGCTCCTCGGCAATCTCGGCAAGCATGTTCGAGGCTCTCGGCTCACCCGCTGTCAGTTCCTTGCGGCTAGACACTATGCAGTGAAGGGATACGTCGGGGCCTCCACCACTCAATCTATTCGTGGGTCACCCCACCGTGAAACTGTCTCTTCCAGCCAATGGCTGTAAGGGTGTTCACTGGGAGCACCACATTTGAGACTGGGGAGGTCCCGACATGATTCAGGATACATTTATAGGTTTGGATGTCCATGCCCCGCGTTGACTCATAAAAAACCTCCGGCACAGATACTACGTTGCGTCACAAGAAAACCTCCGCCAAAGTACCTCTTGCTTCTCGGACTCTGCGGGTATCTGCTCAGCACCATGGGACTGACAATGGGCGCACGCAAACAAGTCACCAAACAACTCGCGAACAGCTACCGACTCGGCGATAAAGCCGGGAAAACTCGGATACTGGATGAACTGGTCGAAATCACCGGCTGGCACCGCGACTACGCCCGCTGCGCCCTGCGAGAAGCACTGAAACCCGCCAAGCCACGAATCGTCAGAGCAGGCAGGAAACCGACCTACCCGGCCGACCTGCAACCGGGCCTGATCCTGTGCTGGGCCGTCCTGCGTGGGCCAGCGTCGAAACTGCTGACGGCTTCCATGCCGTTTCTGGTGCCGATGCTGCGCGCCGAGAAGGCACTGGACGTCACTGACGAGCAAGCAGCGCTGCTGATCAAGATGAGCGCGTCAACCATCGACCGGCGCTTGGCGAATGAGCGTCGGAAGATGATCCTTCGTGGCAGGTCCCGTACCAAGCCCGGCTCGCTGCTCAAGTCCCAAATTCCTATTCGCACGTGGGCCGAATGGGATGACGCGGTGCCCGGATTTGTCGAGATCGACTTGGTTGGCCATGAAGGCGGCCATAGCCAAGGCGAATTCTGCTTCACCCTGACCGTCACAGATATCAGCACGGGTTGGACGGTGAACCGGTCGGTGCGCAACAAGGCGCAGAAGCACGTGTTCGAAGCGTTGATGCACGTCATGGCGGTTTTTCCGTTCCCCATCATTGGGATCGATAGCGACAACGGCAGTGAATTCATCAACCATGAATTACTCCGATTCTGCGAAGAACAGCAGATCACGTTCACCCGCTCCCGGTCAGGGAACAAGAACGACGGGGCGCACGTGGAACAGAAGAACTGGTCCAGGGTGCGTGAACTGGTGGGATATCAGCGGTACGACAGTGTCGATGAACTGGATCTGCTTAATCAGATTTGGGAGCTGGACAGGGTGTTCACGAACTATCTTCTGCCGCAGCAGAAGCTACTGCACAAGACTCGCAAAGGGGCCAAAGTCATCAAGGTCCACGATAAGCCGGCGACTCCTCACCAGCGTGCAGTGGTCCATTCGGCGGTGAAGAAGATGCCGGTGATTCGGATGAATGCTCAGTTCAAGAAGATACGGGTCATGGCGTTGTCGCAGCAGATCCTTGGGCTGACCGGCAATCTGGAGCAATTGTCGGTTTCTAAGTCCGGGTCGCCGGCCCGGCAGGCGAGAAAGGCATCACAATGAGAAACCTATTTCCCGGAGGTTTTCATCTGACGCAACGTATCAGAGTTCCCGGAGGTATTGACATGACGCAACAGGTGCCCAAACAATTGTCGCCTGCGCTCTGAACACCACCACCGGTGAGCTTAAGCGAGCCAAGATGAGCTCGGATCCAGAAGTCGTCTGCTCCTGGATCCAGCAGTTCCCCACGGACGCGAAAGTCGTCTACGAGGCCGGCCCCACCGGCTACCCGTTGGTCAGGCATCTTCTCGCCAATGGCATTGACTGCGTCATCGCTGCCCCATCCAAACTCCTGCGCGCACCGGGGGACCACGTGAAAACCGATAAACGCGACGCTCAAGGATTAGCGAAACTGCTGTCCCTGGGCGAAATCACCGAAGTGCGCATCCCTTCGGAATCTCAAGAGGCTCTACGTGATTTATCCCGCGCCCGTACTCAGGCACAAAAGGCCTTGTCTCATCAACGCCAGCAACTCAACGCCTTGCTGCTTCGGCACGGCCGCCGATACACCGACAGCAGTAAATGGACGAATGCTCATCTTGAGTGGCTGAGGAAGCAACGCTTCGAACAGGTAGCCACGCACATGGCATTCGAAGCCGATCTTGAGCTCGTCTTGACCTTGGCGGAGCATGTGAAGCGCTTGGACCAGCACATTGAATCCCAAGCGCAAGCCTGCGAATACAATGCGGTGATCAATTCATTAATGTGCTTGCGCGGCATACAAATGACCACAGCCTTTGGGCTGGCTACCGAGATCGGTGACTGGACCAGATTCACCGGGGCAACCATTGCATCTTATGTTGGGTTGACGCCCAGCGAGTATTCTTCTGGTACGAAACGGGCGCAAGGGCCGATTACCAAGGCCGGGAACAAGCATGTGCGCAGGTTGCTGGTTGAAGCGGCTTGGCAACATAAGCGAGCGTATTCTCGTCCTGGGGTGCGGTTGCAGCGTCAATTGGATTTGGTGGATTCACCCACGAGGTGCCGAGCGCTGAAAGGCAACCGCAGGCTTGCTGACCGATGGATAGCGTTTGATAAGCGTGGCAAGCTCTCGGTGAAAGCAAATACCGCGATCGCCAGAGAGCTGGCTGGGTGGTGTTGGTCTTTGGCTGCACCGTTGCAGAACGCTTCAAAGATGCACGACCTCACGAGATAATCATTCGGTTTTGTTCAACGAACGTGGTGGCCAGAAAGGAAACCGGGTCACCGAATCAAAACGTACCCCGCAGTAAGGTAAAGGCTGGCAGAGCAGCAATTGGAGCTAACCCACGACAGGACTACGAGATGCCTAGTCATTGGTGATGCTCGGTGCTAGACCTTGGTACGCTCCGCGCCGAAACAATTGTCATGCGGTAATCAACCCGCGTATATCAGAGTGAAATTGTTTTCGTTACGAACGCTCCTGCAGCTTTGAGATTTTTGTGGTGGTACTAAAAAGTGACCGATCTCGGGCCCACTGAATAAATGGTTCGAGATCGGTCACCTGTGCCTCTTGACAAACTTTTACTACATATCAGTCCTTGCGGCCGTGGTGCTGCTGGTCTTCTTGCGTCCGACCGTGCGCGGGCACAGCGCGAGCGCGTGGTCGGCGATTGCCTGCTACGGAATCGTCATGGCGGCGATGAACTTGTTGCTTTATAAGGCGATCGAATATTTGCCCCTAGGCGTTGCCGTCACCCTGGATTTTCTGGGCCCTGCGGTGGTGGCGCTGGTGTTCTCCCGCCGTATCCGCGAAGCCGCCTGGGCATTGCTCGCCCTGGGCGGGGTGATTCTCATTGCCGGGCCCGGCGGCCATTTCGATCTGCTCGGCTTCGCCTTCGGCATCGGGGCGGGACTCTGCTTCGCGTTGTATACCCTGCTGGCCGAGAAGGTAGGCAAGGCAGGCGACTCCTCCGTCAGCTCGCTGGCGCTGTCCGTGTCGATCGCCGCGCTGGTCTCCTTGCCCTTCGGCATCCCGAAGGTTGCCGAGGTGACCGGAGCGCAATGGGGACTACTGGCCCTGAGCGGCGCGATCGGGGTGGCCATCCCCTATCTGGTGGACACCCTGGCGGCTCGCATATCCTCGGCCCGCGTGGTGGGCACGCTGTTCGCCATCGACCCGGCCATGGGCACGCTGATCGGTTGGCTGGTGCTCGGTGAGCAGCTGGGTTGGTTGTCCCTGCTCGGCATCCTTTGCGTGGCGCTGGCCGGTGCCGGGGTGACCTGGTTTGCCGCCAGGCCGCCCGGTCCGCTGGAGCAGGTACCCGCGACGGACCTCGCCAGGGAACAAGCGTAGCTAGGGCGGTTTCCGCTTCTAGAATGGGCTTATGCCTTCTGCCTTCGAGCGCTCACGCTTGACCCCACCGCTTTTTGCCCTGCTGATCCTGCTGGGCACCACCGGCCCGCTGGCCACGGACATGTATCTGCCTTCCTTCCCGGCGATGACGCAGGAGTTCTCCACTTCCGCTTCGGCGATCCAGCTGACCCTGACCTTCTTCCTGCTGGGGATGGGCCTTGGACAGCTCCTGTGGGGCGCGCTCTCGGACCGGCTAGGCCGCGCCAGGCCGTTGCGCTGGGGCACCGCATTATTCGTGCTGGCCTCGGTGGCCGCCGCGCTGGCGCCATCCTTGGAGGCGTTGAGCATCGCCCGCGGTTTGCAAGGCATCGGCGGAGCGGCGGGCGTGGTGATTTCCAAGGCGATCGTGGCCGACACGACCAAGGGCGTCCAGACCGCACGAACCTTCAGCATTTTGATGACTTTCGGGGCAATAGCTCCGGCGGTGGCGCCGCTCTTGGGAGCCTACCTCGGTGAGCTAGGCGGCTTCCGCCTAGTGCTATGGGTGCTCAGCGCCGCCGCGCTGCTCATGGTCACCGGATCCCTGGCCATCTACCGAGAAACCCTCGCCCCCGCGGCACGTTCGGGCGGAAATTTCCTTGCCCCGCTGAAGCTGGCGCTCTCCCGCCGGCGATTTGTCGGCTACCTGGTCCAGTTCGGCTTCGCTTTCGGCGCGATGATGGCCTATGTCTCGGCCTCGCCCTTCCTCTATCAAGAGGTGCTGGGTCTCAGCGCACGGGGCTACGCCCTATGCTTCGGCCTCAACGCGGCGGGCCTGATCCTTTCGGGCTTGGTCTCTGCACGGCTGGTGGGCCGGGTCCCGCTACGCCGCACCATATCGGTCGCGCTGACGATTCTGCTGGGCGCGAGCCTGGTGATCCTCCTGCTGGCGATGCTCCAGATACGCAGTCTGGGCCTGGCGGCGGTGATCTTCGTGCTGGTCTCCTCGATCGGTTTCACCATGGGCAATACCACCGGATTGGCGTTGGCCGAGGTGCGCGATGTTTCGGGCTCGGGCTCCGCACTCTTGGGGTCGGCGCAATTCCTCATCGGCGCGTTAGCCACCCCGCTGGTCGGTCTGTCCGGGGCGGATTCCGCGTTGGCCTTTGCGCTCACCGCGGTGGCCAGTTCGCTGATCGCGTTTGGCGCGCTCGTCTACACCGCGGATCGTTTCCACCCCGGCGCCATGGAGCACCCCTAGCGATGGGCGGGCAATCAACTCCGCGTGGTTAAACGAAGATCCCGCGGAATCCGCAGTTCTGCGGATCCCACGGGATCTTCTGCCACCGAAAGCTAGGCGCTGAGGCGGGCTTTCAAACCGTCGAGCTCGGCACGCAGCGATGCTGGCAGCGCGTCACCGAAGTTCTCGTACCATTCTTCGATTCCCTCGACCTCGGTGGCCCATTCGTCCTTGTTGACCGCCACGGCGGCCTCCACGTCGGCTGGGGTGAAATCCTTCAGACCCGTCAGGTCCAGGGAGTCGCCGGTTGGCACGTTGCCGATGATGGTCTCCTTGGCGTCCGCGGTGCCTTCGATACGCTCGATGGCCCACTTGAGCACGCGCGAGTTATCTCCGAAACCAGGCCATGCGAAGCCGCCGTCGGCGGTGCGGCGGAACCAGTTGACCAAGAAGATCTTCGGCATCTGCTCCGGGTTGAGCTTCTCGGAGATCTTGTCCCAGTGGTTCAGGTAGTCCCCTGCGTTGTAGCCAATGAATGGCAGCATGGCCATCGGGTCGCGGCGGATCACACCGGTTGCGCCGGAAGCGGCGGCGGTGGTCTCCGAGGACAGGGTTGAACCCATGAAGATCCCGTTGGTCCAGCTGCGCGCCTCGGTCACCAGCGGGATGGTCGTCTTGCGACGTCCGCCGAAGAGGATCGCGTCGATCTTCACGCCGTTTGGCGAGTAGTAATCCTCGGACAGCATGTCGACCTGGTCGATCGGGGTGCAGAAACGGGAGTTCGGGTGCGCCGCGTTGGTGCCCGACTCTGGCGTCCAGTCATTGCCCAACCAGTCGGTCAGGTGCGTCGGAGCCTCGTCGGTCATGCCCTCCCACCAGACGCCGCCTTCGTCGGTCAGCGCTACGTTGGTGAAGATGGAGTTGCCCTTGGTGATGGCACGCATGGCGTTCGGGTTGGTGGACCACCCGGTGCCCGGCGCCACACCGAACAGGCCGTATTCCGGGTTCACCCCGCGCAGCTCGCCGTCCTTGCCGATGCGCATCCAGTTGATGTCATCGCCCAGCGTCTCGGCTTTCCAGCCTTCAATGGTTGGTTCCAGCAGGGCGAGGTTCGTCTTGCCGCAGGCCGAGGGGAAGGCCGCTGCAATGTTGTAGGACCTGCCCTGTGGGCTGGTCAGCTTCAGGATCAGCATGTGCTCGGCGAGCCAACCCTCGTCGCGGGCCATTGCCGAGGCAATGCGCAGCGAGTAGCACTTCTTGCCCAGCAGGGCGTTTCCGCCGTAGCCCGAGCCGTAAGACATGATGGCGCGCTCTTCGGGGAAGTGCACGATCCACTTGTCTTCGTTGCATGGCCAGACGACATCTTCCTGCCCTGGCTTAAGCGGTGCGCCGACCGAGTGCAACGCAGGAACAAAGAAGGCTTCTTCGGCTTCCATCTTGCGCAGCACTTCGCTACCGATCTTGGCCATGACGCGCATCGAAGCGACCACGTAGGCGGAGTCGGTCAGCTCTACACCGTATGCAGGCTCGTCGGCGTTCAGCGGGCCCATGACGAAAGGAATGACGTACATGGTGCGTCCGCGCATCGATCCGTCGAACAATCCGTTGAGCATCGACTTCATCTTCGCTGGGTCTTCCCAGTTATTGGTGAAGCCGGCGTCTTCTTCCTTCTCCGAGCAGATGAAGGTGCGCTCCTCAACACGGGCGACGTCCTTCGGATCCGAGAATCCTGCGTAGGAATTCGGGAAGTTCGGGTCGGTCAGCTTAACCAGAGTGCCGGCCTCAACCAGTTCAGCGGTCAGGCGGTCATTCTCCGCAGCGGAGCCGTCGACCCAATAAACACGTTCGGGCTTCGTCAGCGCGGCAACTTCCTCAACCCAAGCTGCCAACTTTGCGTGCGTGGTTGGCGCTGCGTCGATTACGTTCTGATCGGAGCTCGTGCTCATTATCCATTCCCTCCATTGGGCTGAATTTGTCAATAAATCAAGGCTAGGGGTACTCCAGCTGGCACATTGTGTGACCCAATCCTCAGCATTGGGCTGATGTTAGACTTGGGAAGATAAATTTCCCGAAATTTCGGGGGTTTATCGATGAACATCAACCCATTTATGTGACCAAGGTCACGTAGACCGGTACCCTTTTGGATTCTTCACATAACCTTCTGTTCACTTTCGATAGATACCGTCCACCTGCGATTTGTACCGATCGAATTTCATCTGTATAGTTATTCGAGGTTCGCGAGAGTGAATCACGCAAACTAAATATGCGCCCATAGCTCAGCTGGATAGAGCGCCTGTCTACGGAACAGGAGGCCGGGGGTTCGAATCCCTCTGGGCGCACCAAAAAGTAAAAGTCTCGGGACATCGTTGATTTGATGTCCCGAGACTTTTTCGTTTAACCTTCTGCAAGTCCTTAATGCCGGATCCCGCTGTCTGCGTCCCGTATCGGCGCCGCAAGGGTCAGCGAGCAGGAGCGAATGGACTCAGCGCGGCTTGTAGCACCTTATTCTGCATTTGCGCGAAAACGCGTCATGGGGCTATCGGCAGCTGCTGAATCCCATGGCCCACTGAGTCATGAGCAACGTTTATACCTTTACTCAGCGTGGAATTCGCAACCTGAGCTAGCAGGAGAATCCGAAGTACTGGCATAGCAATGCTCCGCTGAATGCCGAGTCGGCCAAGGAAATAAGTGTGGTGTTGAGTGCAACGGTTCCAGCGGTAAGCAACTTGACCATGAGTTTCTCCAGTTTTCGCGATCTAGATGATGACGTGCCCGGCAGCTTTGTGCCACCAACAACTTTTCACCGCCCCGCGCATGCGGCACATATACAAAAGACCAATAATTCCGCTCTATATGATTCAGCTGGATTAAATGGCGGCAGGCCGAATACCCACACTTCGAACTGCGGGAAGCGAATCGATAGTCTGCGAATATACGCTCAAATAATCTGTCAGGAGTGCTGATCAGTTCCCGCTCAGGAAGGAATATTGGCCTTTAGAACAATGCAGAACTGTACTCAAGTACAGGGTCAGCTCGTTCTTCGCTCCATAGAGTCGGTATCGATAACGAAACCAACACGAGGAGCACCTCATGAACGGACTGCAGCTCACCGGCATCGTCCGCAGCTTCGGCAACCGCACGGTTCTGCACGATATGGACCTTTCGGTTCAACGCGGCGAGATCGTCGGGTTCATTGGCGGTAACGGCGCCGGCAAGACCACCACGATGCGGCTAATCCTCGGATTGCTGAACGCCGACCGGGGAGAAATCACCTGGGATGGATCACCAATCACCACGGCAGATCGTCGAGCCATCGGCTACATGCCAGAAGAACGCGGACTCTACCCGCAAATGCCAGTCCGCGAGCAAATTATCCATTTTGCCCTGCTGGAAGGCCATATGGGAAAACAGGCCAGAGCGGTTGCCGACGATCTTATCGGCTCCCTGGGCTTGACTGGCCGGGAAAAAACCTTAATCCAGGACCTGTCGCTGGGCAATCAGCAACGTGTCCAGTTGGCTGTCTCGCTCGTCGGCAATCCTGCGCTTCTGGTCCTCGATGAACCGTTCTCTGGTTTGGACCCAACCGCGGTGGCCACGATGGGTTCGCTGCTTCGCGAACAGGCTGCCCGCGGTGTGGGGGTGCTCTTCTCATCCCACCAGCTTGACCTGGTAGAGCGTCTTTGCGACAAGGTTTGCGTCCTCGACCAAGGGCGAGTGAAGGCCAGCGGCAGTGTCGCCGAATTGCAAAACGACGGCCAGAGCAGATGGCAGCTGAGGTTCTCGGCGAATGCCGACGGCTTCGCAGCAGAGATCGCCATGATCCGAGGGCTCACAGTCACGTTGCCCGCCGATGACCACAGCACGGTGTTCGTGTCCATGTCCGGAACCGATCTGGACCTACCGCCGGCGCTACTGGCGGCGGCGCAACGTCATGGTTCCTTGCGCAGCATCGAAGCAATTCAGCGATCCTTGGACGACTTGCTGTCCCAGGACTTCATTTCCGCCGGACGTGGCGAACTGACCATCAACGCACAACTCGCCCAGAATACAGGAGGAATCTCATGACCACCCAGCCGCTAAGCCTTAACACCATGCCGGGCCTGAGCGGAACGTTCCGCGAAACTGGATTGGTAATTCGGCGCGAAATCCTCACCCGGACGGCCAATCGAACCATCTTGATTACCACCGGATTACTTGCCCTGGGAGTCGCCGCAGCAGCAGGCATCGGCGGTTGGTTCCTCGTGAACTCCATGGAGCAATTTCAGGCCTTCACGCTTAATCCTCGAATGCTCTTTGCCACGGCCATGATCTGTGCGCTCCTTACCTCTCTGGTTTATTCGGCTCAAAGCCTGACCACCGGGGTCGTGGAGGAAAAATCTTCGAGAGTCGTCGAAATCCTGCTGACCAAAATCGGTATCACGCCGTTGCTGCTCGGCAAGCTCATCGGCATCGGCCTGGTAACTCTCACGCAATTACTGGTCATCGGTGGCGCAGGGGTGCTCGGGTTCTCAGTGGTGGGAGGCTTCTCGCTACTCGACGTGGAAGCTGGACCTATCCTGGTGTGGTTCCTGATCTGGTTCTTGCTTGGATATGCCATCTTTGCGCTATTGAACACGGCGCTGGCGGCCACCGTGGCCCGCCAAGAAGACTTAGCTTCTGCGGTTATGCCGCTTTCGGTCTTGCAGATGGTGCTGCTGGTACTAGCGCTCTATGTCCTGCCCAATAATCTTGAGAACGGCTGGTTGCACGCCCTGTCGTTCGTACCGCTGTTCTCCTCGTACCTCATGCCGATGCGCGTCGGACTCGATGGAGTAGATGCCTGGCAGATGGCGACCTCCGCCGCAATCGCGGTGCTGTCTATTCCAGTGCTTTTCTGGATGGCCACCAAGCTCTACCGGAACAACGCGCTGCGTACCGGTTCGCGAGTCTCGCTACGCGATGCGCTCAGCTCCGACGATGCCGCCTAGATTCTCCCGCTTCACGCAGTCAATGACGAAAGGACACCCCATGACTGACAACGACAATAACCAGAACCTCGCTAAGAGGCCCTCGAATATTCGAAAGCAACTGCGTAATCTCGCCTTGCTCGCCCTCGGCGTCGCCATTGCCTACGTCGTCACCAATTTCCTCCGCTAGCGACCCCGTCAGCTCTTCGAGATTCCCTGTTCGTATCGGCGTCGCCGGTACGAACAGGAAGGAAGCAGATCATCATGAGCACGACCACGCTTTATCCTCGATCTTTGAACCCCGAGGCTCATCAGGCTTCACTTTTGGCTGATGCGCTATTGGAACAGCTAGGGCGGGCCTCGGTCCGGAGTATTTCTCCGGCAGCTTTTGCCGGGCGCAACGGAACCTGGGTCCTGACGCTAGCCGATGGCAGCAAGGTCTTTGCCAAACGTTTCTCCGAAAAATCTTCGACGCCGCGAGCGTTCAATCGCTCCTTGGAATTCGCACGCTTCACCCACACGCATCCGCACCATGCGCCGGCAAGCGCACGCCTGATCGCCTCGAATGAAATTGAACGCCTTCTCATCTTTGACTACTGCCCCGGTGAAAGCCTGGCCAGCATGGTGGTTGAGGAACGGGTGCCGGCAGATTTCGCGTCACGGGCCGGTGAAATCCTTGGACGTTTGCATACCGCTGCCCCGACAGGTCTGGAGCCCACCACCATTTCCAGTCCCCCGATTGAAATGCTGCACCTCGGCGTTCCGCAGGCCCAGTACCAGAATTTTACCCTCGCCGAAATCGCGCTGTGGGCGCAGTTGCAGTCCGATAATCTACTCATCAATGCAGCCGTTGAACTGCGTGACTGGGAACTGCAGCATCAAACCAGCCCAATCCACGCGGACCTGCGGCTCGACCAGTTTCATCTTGAGGAGAACGAGCTACTCCTGCTCGACTGGGAGGAATTCGGACTAGGAGATCCCGCCCGGGATCTCGGCATGCTGGCCGGAGAATGGATCTACCGCGCGGTTCTCGACACGGTCACCAGCCGGGGCAATGCCGGGGCGCCCCCGGAACATTTCGACGAAGAGCTGGCCACAGCGGTCATGGCGCAACGCATGGGCATGGTGGTCCCGCAGATCCAGGAACTCTGGCGCAGCTACACCCGCATCGCTACCGGCTATGACGAGCAGCTCCCCGTGCGCGCCACCGCGCATCTGGGTTGGCATCTCATCGATCGTTCAATTGCCCGAGCTGCAATGGTCTCCCGGCTACCTGGCATCGAACGAGCCGCAGCCGGCGTCGGACGAAAGGCGTTGCTTAGTCCTGGCAGCTATTACCAAGCCCTTGGATTCGGAAGGAGTGAACACTGATGCCACCGACCCTCACCCGCTGGGCGAGCTTTGAGCGAATACTTGAAGGATTGGCCGATCACGTCAGGGTGGACTTGGCGGCGAATACGGCGCGTATCGGGAGCACCTCATTGAGCGCAGGAAGTCGAAGTGAGCTCAGATCGCAGCTTAGCGCGGCCACCTACACTCACCTGCACATCAGAAATCCGCTCATCGAGAATATGCCAACGACCGGGTACCAGGATCTCGCGGACGAATTAATCGCGGATATCCCCCACCGAAGCATCTGGCAGCAATCCGGATCGCCCGCAAGGCAAACGGTCGATGTCCAAGGTCTCAAGCACCACGTAGTCACCCTCGGCGGCGTCAAGGTACTTGTCCCACACCACGATGTGTCTCGGTTGGATCCCTCATCCGAAGCGGCCGTGCGCACGCCCAGCTGGCGCACCCGGACCACTCCCGGATACGTCTTGGCGCTCGGAGCAAGCGGAATCGATGCGGAGCAGGTCACTGCACGAATCTATGTCACCTGCGATTCGGCGGCTCAAGCCTTGGAACTCTGGCCTATCGTCCTAGATGTCTTAGCAAAGTCAGCCGGCGGCTATCAGGCTAAAGCGCTTTCCTCTTCCCTCGCCTATCCGCGCAGCGACGCGATGGTGCTCTACGTGCCAGACACCGCTGTGCAGGAGATCGCCGACCGTCTCACCGCCGCAACGGCTCGGATCTCAGCCCCGCACACGGAGCACTCGATCTTTACCCAGCGGCTGTCTCCAAGATTCTCGCAAGCGGGAGAATCGGCGGATCCACGGCCTTCCCACCGAGGGCTGAGCTTCGGACAGCACCGCTCCCGGGTACTCACCGATGCACTGCTGACCGCGGCCAAGAACGAGATGCGACTGCAGGATGCCTGGGCATTTGAGGCGACCAGAGCCAGGATCGATCCCCGTAATCCGGCAACCAATCTCTGAGCTTCTCATACTTTCCGCATTCACGAGCCAGCGAATTCAGCGCCTCGGTGAAGCACCCCCAAAAATTTGCGTACCGTCGAGGCGCCCCCGCAGCCTCTGGAAACGCGTTCACACCTCATCCGAGGAACAACACAATCAGCCTTCAACGGCAATTATCTCAAGGAGCAAAACATGGACAA